>NZ_VMSF01000002.1 GCF_009765225.1 Leifsonia sp. AG29
GACCTTCTCGAACGGGTCGCGCGCGGTGCCGGGGGTGCCGAACACGCGGAAGCGCGTGCCCGAGTTGCCGAACGCCCAACTGGGCAGCTCGATCGCCTGCCGCGCCAACCGGTCGCGGATGTTGTCGGCGAGAGTCATGAATTCGCTTTCTTTAGAGCGGTGGAACGGTGGGAGGTTGTCAGACGCCGGCGGCGACGACGGCGGGCAGGTCGGCGGTCGCCGTGACCTGGCCCGCGCCGATGGCCCGCTCCGTGCCGTCGGGGAGCCGCAGGATGCCGTCGACGCCCTCGGGCAGCTCTGCGTCGACGGTGAACGAGCCGTCCTCGACGCGCCAGCTGACGGATACGCGGCCATGCGGCGTCTCGAGCGAGGTCGCCGCTTCGGTCAGTCCGCCGCCGGGCTGCGGGGCGATTAGCACACGGGCGTACCCCGGGGCCAGCGGCGCCAGGCCGCCGACGACCCGGTGCATCCAGTCGGCCACCGCGCCGAGCGCGTAGTGGTTGAAGCTGGTCATCTCGCCCGGGTTGATGGTGCCGTCCGGGCGCATGGAGTCCCAGCGCTCCCAGACCGTGGTCGCGCCCATGGTCACCGGATAAAGCCACGACGGACACTCGGTCTGCAGCAGAAGTCGGTAAGCATGATCCAGGTAGCCGCTTCGAGTGAGAGCATCCAGGACAAAAGGGGTGCCAGCGAATCCTGTCGAAATTACGAAGCCCTCTTCCTCCACTAGATGCGCAAGACGTGCAGCGCATTCTGCAGAGTCGGCAGGTGAAACAAGATCAAATTCGATCGCGAGCGAATACACAGTCACGCAGTCGCTGAGAATTGTGCCGGCATTCACATAGTGTCGATTGAAAGCTTCACGCAAATTCGCCGCAAACTTGCCGAACTCGGCTGCGTCAGATTCACGGCCTAGGAGTTCCGCAACCTTCGTCACGATGGTTGCCGAGCGGTAAGCGCAGGCGGTTGCCACAACCCCGGAGTCAGCTTTTCCGGCGCCTGGATCGTCCGGGGGCGCATCGGGGTCCAGCCAGTCACCGAATTGAAATCCTGTGTCCCACACACCACCCGGCGACAACAGCGTTGCCACCTTGCGCAGATGGGCCACCATTGAGTCGAACTGTTCGACCAGGACGCTGCGGTCGCCGTAAGCCTGGTAGATCGCCCAGGGAACCCAAACCGCTGAGTCGCTCCATAGCGCTGCCGTTTCCTGCGATGGCAGGTTTCCTCCCGATCCGACGAGCTTCATAACGTCGGGTACCACATAAGGAACTACTCCGTCGTGATGATCTTGTTCCAGCGAGAGATCTCTCAACCAATCGCGGAGGAACAACTCGCTATCAAAGAGGTAGCACGCCGTCGGGGCAAACACCGCAATATCGCCGGTCCAACCCAACCGTTCATCTCGTTGGGGGCAATCAGTAGGGATGCTGACGAAATTGCCCCTCGTGCCCCAGACGATGTTCTTGTGAAGCTGATTCAGCAACTCGCTCGAACTTTCGAAACGACCGATTCGACGCAAGTCAGAACCTAGGGCTATGGCCGTGAGATCCTCTAATTTAAGCTCGCAAGGCCATCCAGAAACCTCGGCGTATCGAAAGCCGTGGAAGGTGAAGGTTGGTTCGAATGTGTCCTTTCGACCACTCAGAATATAGCGGTCGGTAGCGAGCGCGCTTCGAAGCGGCCTCGTTTCTAGTTCACTATTCTCGATCACTTCGGCATGACGGATTGTCACGACGGTGCCGGCGGGACCCTCGATCGTCACACGGATCCATCCAACGAGGTTCTGACCAAAGTCCACCAGCGTCTTGCCAGACGCGGAGCGCCATGAGCTTTTTGCTTTGACTTCTTGCTGAGGCCGCACGGCGGGGGCAAAGGCTGCTTGAAGCGTGTTGTAGTCGAAGTCGACGAAGTGGACTCCTACCCAGTCCGCGTCGTCGAACTCGGTGTTTAGCCAGTCCGCACGGCGACGGGCATCAATGGTTTGGCCATCGTAGAGGTCGTTCATCAGTGTGGCGCTTGGTCCCGCTTTCCAAGTCTCGTCCGTACACACCAGCTGAGTTGCGCCGTCTTCGAACTCGATTCGAAGTTCTGCCATGGCAGCAAGCTCGTCACCGTACACGTGAGAGCGACCAGTCCAGCCGAGCCGCCCACGGAACCATCCATTTCCCAACGCAAGACCTACAACCGATTGTTCTGTCAGTAAGTTCGCAACGTCATACACTTCGTACCGTGTACGCCACTCGTAGCTGGACCATCCAGGAGTTAGCAGGTCAGTTGACACGCGCTTGCCATTGAGCCACGGTTCAATTAGACCTTGGGCGGACAACATCAGGTGCGCGGCAGTTATGCCGCCATGACCCGACGTAACGGTGAACTTCTTGCGCAGAAGGGGTGCGCCCGAGAATTCATGATCGGAGGCGATCATCTTCGCAGTCCACTGCATAGCTAGTTTTCCTTACTATTTCCGGGTACCTGCGCCGTCGCCCGCCAAGGGCCCCGGCGGGAGCAGGGTTGATAACTTAACGCCGATGGGTCGCGCGGGCTGGCGCTACTTGAGGGCCCCGCCGAGCAGACCGCCGACAATTCTTCGTTGTGCGATTACGAACAGCACAAGGAGTGGAAGACTCACCAGCAGGACCTGGGTAAAGATCAGATTCCAGTTGAGCGTGTACTGAGTAGCGCTCGCAAAGTTGTACAAGCCCAGCGGCATAGTCTGCTGAGAAGGATCCGACAGCAAGAAGAACGGCGTGAGGAAGTCGTTCCAAATCAATAGTGCCGAGATCACTGCCGTCGTCAGAAGTACCGGCCTGAGTGACGGAAGTACGATCGACCAGTAGACGCGGAGGGTGCTCGCTCCATCGACTCGAGCGGCCTCTTCTATCTCAATGGGGATGGACTTGACGAATCCCGTCATGACGAACACGGCCAGACTCAGCTGCGTGCCGAGATAGAACAGGATGAGAGCCGGTCGACCCGACAGACCAAGACTGCTCATCACTCGAAGGGTTGCCACGATGGCCGGCGGCAGCAAAATACCGCTAATCGCTACAAAATACACAGCGCCGACCGTCCGGGTGCGCCCTCGAGCGAACACCCAAGCTGCCATAGATCCAAAAAAGAGTATGAGAGCGATCGAAGGAACCGTAATCAATACACTGTTGACGAAGCCCGTGATCGTGTTGCCTTCTTGAATCACGGTGGCGATGTTGTCGAATAGAGCGAACCGTGATGGCAAGGACGCGCTGACGGAGGTGGCCTCTCCGGTCGGTTTAGAGGCGTTAACGAGTAGCAAGCTGAGCGGGGCAAGCACAACGACGGCAGCTGTAAACCAGAGGGCTGTTACCCGGGCGACTGAGACAACTTTGACGGGTGGGAGTCCGATCCGCCGAACGGTGCTAGGACGGCTATAGGTGCTCATGCTTCGATCTCCCGACGACGCAAGTATGTGATCAGCGGCAGGGCTATACAAACCACCGTTAGAAACAGGACCAGAGACATCGCGGTGGACACTCCGAAAGCTCCCGAACCGAACTGTTGGAATACGAACATGTTGAAAACCTGCGTTGTCGTGCCGGGGCCGCCGCCAGTCGTGGCGAGAATGACGTCGAAAGCGTTCAATGACCCGATGAGGGTCAGCGTGATGTTGACGGTTACAGCGGGAGCAAGCAGACGCCATTTGATGTACCAGAAGGACTGCACACGAGAGGCGCCATCAAGTCTGGCTGCCTCGTCGAGCTCTTCCGGTATTGCTGCCAAACCGGCGATGTAGATCAGCATCGTCAAACCGAAGTATTTCCATGAGTGCACGAGTGCAACGACGATGATCGTCCATGTCTCGGATTGAAGAAACGGAATATGAACAGGGTGTCCAGCCAGGGCCGTCAAGAAATGGTTCAGGGGACCGTCATAGCCCAAGATGCCTTTGAACAAATACCCGGTTGCCAGCGGAGATACGAGAACCGGCACAAAGAACACGGCCCTCAGCACTCCGTTATTCCTGGTGGTTCGTTGAAGACCGAGTGCAAGTAGCAGACCGAGGGCGTTCTGGATTATGGCCACTAACGACGCAAAGACGAGAGTGACCCGCAGGCTATTGAGCAGGGTCCCGTCATTCCACAGTCCAGCGAAGTTGTCTAGTCCAACCCACTTGACATCATCAGAATACGAATTCCAATTTGTGAGACTGAGGACGAAATTTAGGACATTAGGAAGTAGGAAAAAGACCGTGAACAGCGACAGAGGCGCGGCCAGCAAAGCAATTTGCTCCCGTCCGGTCAAGCGGCCCAGGCGAGCTCTACGACGTCCGGCTCTTCGCTTGTAGTTCGACCGCTCCGGATCGTTTCGCGGAGTCGCTGTTCTTTCATCGAGTTTGCTCACGTGAGCGTCACTTTCTCTGAATCGAGCGGGAGAGTGATTGCGCACTCTCCCGCTCGACTGTTCAACCCTGCAGCTTGCGCAGCTTGTCGAATGCGTCCTGATACTGACTAGCGAACTCCTGCGCCGTCAGGGATCCCGTCACCAAGGCCAGTGACAAGTCGGCGCGGTTGGATGGGCCGTAAGCGAGCTGGGTGTCCAAGCTGGGCAGGCTTTTGCCGCCAGCAAAAAGCGACGCCGCTTCCTTGAGGAGCGGGTTCACCTTTTCGGGATCAGGAACCCCCTTCATGATCGAAGGGCTGCCGAGCGCGGCATTGAGCGTCTTGTACCCTTGCCCGACCGTGATGTAGTCGACGAATTTGCGGGAGGCCGCCTCACGGGCACTGTCACCGGTTTTGGGGAGCTGCACTGATGCCACATTCCCTGACTGATACTGCACTGCCTCTGAAGTGGACGGCCAGGGGAAGAAGCCAATATCTGAGGTGTCGGTGAATGTGCCCGCCATCCAGGACGCCATCGGGTACATCGCCACGCTGCCCGCCTGAAGCTGCGCCGGCATTGCCGCGTACTGAGCAGACTTGTAATCCGGGTTTACCCACCCCTTGCTCACCCAGCCAGGGGCGACGCTGAAAGCATCGATCCATTTCGCATCGGTGAACTTCTCGGAGCCGTTGTTGATCTTCTTGACATCTCCGGCGTGAACAAGGTCGGTACTAGCTTCCATGAACGGGATTTGAGTACTCCAGTTGTCGCCGCCGGTCACGCCGAACGGAACTACCCCCTTTGCCTTCAGTGTGGCTGCGGCTGAGTCCAGATCGGCCACCGTTTTTGGGATGGCGATGTTGTTATCGGAGAAGACCTTCTTGTTGTAATAGATCCCGAAAACGGAAGGGAAGTCATATGTCGCGGTGTAGTGAACGCCGTCCATAGTTCCTGCGTCAGCCAACCCGAACTTGGTTTGCTGGACGAACTTCATGTCTCCGAGGTCCTGGAGATTTTTCTTGGCATTGAGGTTTGCGAGAGATGAAGGCGCAGGCTGGTAAAACAGGATATCGGGACGCTGCCCAGCTGCCCACTTCGTCTGCAAATTCTGTTCAAACGAGTCTGGAATCGTGACCACGTTCACGGAGATTCCGGTCGACTTCTTGAAGCCCTCCAATACTGACTTCATCGCGGAAGGGGTTGACTGGGCTTCCCATAGCGTCAGCGATTTGACTTCTGCGGTACTTCCATTTTCGGCTGCCGAGCATCCTGCTAGGCCTGCCGCCAGAATGCCGAGACCTCCCAGAACTGCGGCAGCACGAACAAATTTGAATCGCACGGGTACTCCTCTTTGAATACTGATCCGGCGGCCTCTGCTAGGTGCAATGGTTACTGTGGACGCCGGCCCCTCAGGGCGAGGTTGGCAGCACTCTACACAAGCGAGTTATTCGATTCAATAGTAGAACGGGATTCACTCGGAGGACTCTTGAGTAAGCAAACACGGGCGTACGGGCCGAATGATGCGTATCACAGCGTCGCTGATCTCGAATGTAAACTTTAACCGTTACAACGCGGGCATATGCTTCTGCGTGTGGGAGTTACCCAAACGCTCCGGTCCAACTGCTATCGAAGTGCTCTAGGGTGAGTCAGAGGGAGAACCTGTGCGTACAGTTCGTATGAGGGACGTAGCAGAACACGCGGGCGTGTCTACGGCTAGCGTGTCGAACTTTCTAAATAACCCCGGCCGCCTAACGGAAGCGACCAGAACCAGAATTGACAAATCAATTCAGGAGCTCGGCTGGGTTCCGAACTCGGCGGCGCGACAGCTGCGAGTCGGAACGAATTCGACGGTTGGCTACGTGACCTTCGAACTCACTAATGCGCACTCGGTCGAGATAGCCAATGGGATCGAACGCACCCTTGCGGCGCACGGTATGTATCTCCTCATCGCCAACGATAATGGTTCCTCAGAGCGAGAATGCGATTACCTCAAGATGTTCGAGATGCAGCGGGTTCGGGGCCTAATTGTAGGACCGATCGGCGATATCGACGAGCAGCTCGAACAGATGCGTCGGAGAGGTACCCCCAGCGTGTTAAGTGGGCGGCAATCGTCTAACCCCAACCAGCCTTACGTCTCGATCGATGATGTTCTGGGCGGTGAGCTCGCTGTGAGGCATTTGCTCGAGACTGGAAAACGACGAATCGCTTTCATTGGGTCGTCGCTTGACCTTCGTCAAGTTGGGGACAGAATGCGGGGGGCGCTTCGCGCCGTACAGACGGTGCCCGGCGCGTCCTTGCAGTTCATCAGTGCAGCTGAACGAACCGTCCAAAACGGTAGGCAAGCAGCATCTGAATTGTTGTCTCGCCCCAAAGATACTTGGCCAGACGGCATCTTCTGCGCAAACGACCTGCTTGCTATAGGGGTGCTCCAACACATCGCACTCGACTCGAGCGTGCGTGTACCTCACGATATTGCAGTCGTCGGGTATGACGACATCGAGTTTGCCGCCTCAAACCTCATACCTCTCACATCTATTCGCATTCCGCACGAGCAGCTAGGCAAGGCGGTCGCAGACATTTTGCTCAACGAGCTCGCCGACACGCCCATCGCGGATGGGGTTCGTCAGATTGAAACGCAACCTGAGCTAATCGTTCGCGAGTCCTCCCGCGCATAGACGCTTGCCTAGACGACCCGTTGTTCAGGAGCCTATCGCCCGTCCAAACCGACGTGCTCAACCCGCATCAGTCGCCTGTCTGCCCAGCCGCTGGCCCACGGACCCAAGGATAATGTCGCGACGGGGCACCCGAGGGCGCCCCAAGGAAGACTGGAACCGGGCGCGCCGGCGCGGCCAGCAGGTGGGCGAAGGGTAAAAACGTCCTCTCGCACTGAGCCACATTTCAGCTGCTGCCGTCGCACTACCACCAGGTACGACGGGATTTCTCGACTCCAGTCCACACAGTCGTGCCTCGCGGACCTCACCGGAGCTCTCAACCCCTCGCGATTCCATTCATGGTTGCGCCAGTGCGCCTCCGGCTCAGCTTACCTGCCAATGGGCAGAGCGCTCACGGCAGCTCGTCCCGGTCCGGTTTCCGCAGGGATACAACTTCTACGCCATCTCCCCGTGTACGACAAAGGTGCGCGCGTCCAATCCGGCCGGAATCGAGACACCCACAGAGCGCCCAGTAGGCAGAATATTGAGCTGCCATGGATGCAGCGAGGTGGGAAAAATCGGCTCGATCGAGTGAAGGCTTCCCGACACATCGATGTCTAGCACCAGCGATGTTGGCCGCTCAGATCTATTCCAAACAGTGACGAAGTGGTCGCCGCCGTCTCGCAAGCCGAGGACGATAACGTCGTCGCTCCAACCAGCTAATCCGAGCGGCCAGAACGGCTTCGCCCGTGCCAATTGATCGCGCACACCCTTGTATGCCTTGACCGCGGACTGTACGGCAGCGAAAGCCGGCGCGTGCAATTGATCTAGAAACCCTGAGAAGAAGAAGTTCCCCAGCATGGAGGTGCAGAGGCTGAATGTCAATTCCTGCGGACTGTCCTCTTTAGTTGGCACTGCCCAATTGCCGGCCGCCTCAGGAGGCATCATCATGGGTGCCGCGCAAGCAATAGGTGGATACAGCGCCGCAATCTGCTGATCGCTTGTTGACTGTAGATCTGTGCGCTGGATGAGCACGAAATCTTCCCGCATACCTCCTGATGCGCAATTCTCGAGGATGAGAGTGGGGTGTCTAAGCCGCAGGCGATCGAGCCATGCCGCCTGCGCGTTTGCGCTCTCCTGCAGTGCGGCCCCAAGGCTAGCGCTTCCTGGCGAGCCCCCATTGCTCGGGTCTACGTTGTCATCAAATTTGAAGTAGCCAATATTGAGGTCCGCGATGAGTGCGTCGATGGTCGCATCGAGGTAGTCGGAAACTTTGGGATTGGAGTAATTCAGGCAGTATCTCCCGTGCTCGACGACTGGCTCACCGTTTCGGCATAGCACAGCGTCTATCCCCAGAGCGCGGATGACCTCACTTCGGACGCCGAGAACCCCTGGTTCCATCCAAATTCCCGGCACCATGCCAAGCTCTTCAATGTATCGAGTGATGGCTTCTAGCCCTCTCGGGAATCGAACGAGAGATGGCTTCCAGGCGCCGACGGTATCCCACCAGCCGTCTCCATCCGAGTACCAACCGGCGTCGATGCAAAAAACCTCGGCGCCGGCTTCGGCGGCTGACGCGATCAGCGGTAAGAGCTTCTCCTCCGATGGGTCCGCCATCAATGTGTTCAAGTAGTCGTTGTACACGACCTTTGGTGTGCGTAGAACGCCGTGCTGTGCGCGAACGCGTCGACGGTAGGAGGTCATCGCTGCGGACGCCTCGAAGAAGGAGTTCCCAAATGAGATCGACGCCCGTACAGTCTCGAACTCATCTCCTGGGGCGAGCCGATAGTATGCCGAGTGATTCTCGTCAGTAGGTCCGGCGAGGACCGCAAAGGCCCCGGCGGAGTCCTCGCCTATGTCCCAGCGCCACGGTCCGTTGTTCTCGATCTGCCACATTCGAGCTCTCTTGCTTGACTCAATAACGGCGACGGGAAGGCTCGCCGAAGTAGACCAAGGTCCATAGCCGGCGCGGGTTATCGTGGCGTGACTCGCCGCAACGCGGTGCTCCGCGATCCCAACCTGCGGCAGTCCCGCGTCTCTGAGCGGCACCGTCTTCCATCTTCCCTCGGAGAGCCACGAGTTCTCGCCTGCGGTCAGTTTGAGCTCCTCTATGGTCTCATCTGCATGGACGAGACCAAACGCAAGCGACGAGGCCGACAGGACTGTCACCTCCCTGAATCCTTCACGAACCTCGACTTTGACCCATCCAACCATCGCAGACTCGTTTGGGTAGGTGAGCAGATTCAGAGTCGCGACTACTCCAAACTCGGCGTCTTCCGTGACCACCCTCAGTCGAGACCATCCGTCTATCACATCTGCCACGTGATCGACGTAGCGGAGTTGCGCGCCGACTACCGTTCGCGAGAGTGAGCGGCCCCAGGATCGGCCCGCGGATGCGATGCTGATTTCGATAGCCGGCTGTTCTGAAAGTAGCGGAGGATCGCCCGGTAGCCCCAAGCGCACGAACTTCATCGGGCTCGTCGGAGTGGTGGTCAGCTCGACACTCAGTTGATCGTGGCCCCAGACAAGCGTCACTGAGCGCCTCCAAGAAACGTGGATTGCTCAACGAGTTGGGGTGTCAGGGTACGCAGTCGCGTTGTTCCCTTTGAAGAGCTACCGTGCGTGATTTTCGGGTGACGTGACATATCTTCTTTCTGACGTGGGTGATCGTGCGGGATTAGTGGTGCACTAGGGGCCATTCGCAAAGCCCCTCGCACTCGACCGCGAATTAGGCCTCACCAATGTGACTACGGAAGGGTGACATTGATATATTTGACTCCGGTTGCATTGCCGGCATAGAACAACACGAACGACTTTCCCGTGTCGAAAGGGTTGCCGGTGGTGGCGGTGTTTGCTGGGGTGACGTAATAGCCGTACCCAAGATCGCTTTGTGCGGTGCCCGGAATGAACGGATTGGGCAATACAGGGACGGACGAAGACCACGTGACCAGATCCGTGCTGAAACTCACTTGCGGGATCGCAAGCGCGGCCGACTGTCGCGCTAGCGAATTGTTGTACGTGAACATCATGTACTTGCCGAGATAAGAGTTATAGCTGACGTGCGGCTGGAATCCGCCCTCAAAAAGCGGAGTCTCCTTACCTGCATTGGCGGACTCGGTCCAGCCACCGTTGTAGTACTTGGTCCATGTTCCCGGAACCTTCGCGCTTGAGAGCGGTGCGCGTGCCACATAGACTGCTCCGCCACCAGCCTGCGCGGAGCTGCTCACCATCGGGCTGTGCGCGATGCCGTAGTACATGTAGAGGTACGAGGAAGTTGCGTAAAGGCTGAAGTCTCCAGCACCGAGTTCAGCGGCTACGTCGGACGGCTGTCCTACGCCGAGCCCGGCGTCGGGGACGTATGCGTTGGTCCAGCTCTTCTTCTCGGCAGTAAGCACCCAGCTGTCAAAGGACCAGCTCTGCCCTTGATTAGTGGATGTAGCGAGACCTACGTGGCGAAAGTCTGGTTCGCTTTCGCCCGGGCCGGTGGTTGTGTAGCCCGTGCCTCCAGCTCCCCAGCCCGTTTCGTTGTGGAAGTAGAGGTAGAACTTTCCGTTGTTGTCGATCCAAAGCCCCATGGGCCAGATCGAGCCCCGCGACCTGGGTCCGTCTGGGTAAGTAACGCTATTGAAGGCTGTTCCCGCGGCGCCCAGCTGGAAATTCAGCGTCGGTTCGTACTGGTACGTCATGTTTGTCGATGTGGCGCCCTTCCAAACGGAAAGCTTGTAACGCGTGGTGCCTGTCTGCAGGCTGGTCTGCCCCATCACGGACCACAGGTTGCCGGCGCTATCGCGGGCCATAGCTTGGCCTCCGTCTTGATAGACAGTGTTCACGGCCTGATATGGGGTGTCGTATGACTGGTTGCTCGCGGTCCACCCCGCACCAACCATGGAGGAATCTTGCGCGTATGAATAGGTCACAATCGGGTTCCAGTTCGTGCGGTCGTTAGAATTCGTTGAACCCGCGCTAACGATGAACCGGAGCACGTCCCCGCGAGACACCCAGGCTCGGACGTCATGGCTCTTGCCGGTCGTATCTCCGGCGCTAATAGTCTGACGCCAAAGTATGAGGTGGTTCGGGTTTGAGGAGTACGCCTCGGTGATAGCTGCCGTTACGCCATCCCCACCGGTGCCGGCCATTGCGGCTGTTCCGGTGATTGCAACCATTCCGTCGTCGGGGGCTGTCCAGCTTCGGGCCACAGCGGAGGAGGCTCCAGGGTTCACCCAAGAAGAACCGACGAGAGCCTGCGGATCCGTCCCTTTCCAGCGCGTATTGGCTGCGTCGTAGGTCATTGGGGACCAAGAGGAGACTGTCTCGAAGGAACCATTTCCAGCCTCATAGCCCCACTGATACCAACCCTGATTGCTGGAGAAACCGGTAGACGCGAGCCAAGTATCTCCTGGTGCTGCGTAAACGTAAGTGAGTTTAGGGTCCCAGTTCGTGGTGTCAAACGAATTCGTGGTCCCCGGATCAACAACGAACCTGATAACGTCGCCTGCCTGGACTCTGACGCGCAGATCATAACCTCGGCCCACCGTGTCGCCGGCGGATAGGGTCTGCTTCCACAAGTTGGTCGTCGCGCTTCCTGACTTCACCGTGATGGCGGCGGTCACGCCGTCCCCGCCAGTGCCAGCCATTGCGGCTGTCCCGGTGAGTTCTACCGAACCATCGGTTGGAGCTGTCCAGCTACGCGAGACCGCGATCGAGGAGCCCGGGTGCTCCCAGTTCAACCCGATGAGAGCCAGCGGGTCCGTCCCGCTCCACCGACTATCTGCGCTGTCATAGGACATAGCGGACCATGAGGTCGCGGTGGCGAGTGGCCCGTTAGCTGTCTCGTACCTCCACTGGAAATATCCCTGGGTGCTCGAGAATCCTGAGGACGCCTGCCACGTATCACCCGGAGTGGCCGATGCGGGCAGAGCGCCGACAGCGATGATGGCCGCGATGCTCGCGAAAACGCCGACCGCGCGTGCCGCTGACTTTTTCACCGATCTCCCTTGATCAGAACAACCTAATTTGAGGCGGCGGGCGTGAAGATGCTCGGCGTCTAGGCGAAAGACTAGGACAGATTTTGCATCGGTTCAATAGAACGCATCGCCCAGCTTGCGTTACTTTAGACTGAATTGAAGCCTGTTTCGAACTCCGAAGGTTTAGCTCAAAGGGAAAGGATTTATCGATTAACCGTGATCCGGAGCTAGGTCCCGAGGGACAAGGGTCGACCCTGTGTCGGATCCGTACTGCTCGGTCGCTACAGGGGTAGCGAGGATCGCACCATTTGAGGAGCCATGATTTTTTGCGCTATCACTGGGGGACTAGATGTAGTTCCCCGTGAGGTTGTGAACGCGGGCTGCGGGTGTTGAGCCGCCGATGCCGGTGTGGGGTTGGTGGTGATTGTAGTGATGGAGCCATCGGTCGTAGTCGGCCGCTCGGGCTTCGTCGCTGCTGTAGGCGCGGGCGTAGGCCCATTCGGTTGCCTGGGTGCGGTTGAACCGCTCGACTTTGCCGTTGGTCTGTGGCCGGTAGGGGCGGGTGAAGCGGTACCGGATCGGGCCGAGTGCGGCGGCGAAGTCGCGTGAGCGGTAGCAGGCGCCGTTGTCGGTCATGTTGCGCCCCGGGTCTGGTGGAGGCTCCTGACATCCCGAAAGGATGAGGGGTACGCCGAAGTTGAGGAAGTATCCGCCTGAGTTGAAGGAGCGGGCTGTGCGGCTGGTTCTGGCCGCACGTGATGAAGATGGTGGCCGTCGTGGCGCGTGCACGCGGGTCGGGCAGCAGCTCGGGATCCCGTCGGACACGCTTCGCGGGTGGGTCCAGCGGGCCGAGGTCGATGGCGGCTTGCGGCCGGGCCGCTCCAGCGACGACGCGGAACACATTGCGAACCTTGAACGCGAGGTCCGCGAGTTGCGTCGGGCGAACGCGATTCTTCGCAGCGCGTCGGCTTTCTTCGCGGCGGAGCTCGACCGCCCACACAGCTGATGGTTGATTACATCGACGCGCACAAGGATGAGTTCGGGGTCGAGCCGATCTGCGAGGAACTGCCGATCGCCCCGTCGACGTATTACGCCGCGAAGACCGCGCCGCCGTCCGCGCGGGCGCTCAGCGATGAGCGCGCGTTGACTCAGATCCGCCGGGTCCATGCAGAGAATCTCGGCGTCTACGGGGCCCGGAAGGTGCACGCTCAGCTGCGCCGCGAAGGGCACACGCTCGCACGGTGCACCGTCGAACGGCTGATGCGTCGCGATGGGCTGCGCGGTGTCACTCGAGCTCGCGGCCCGCGCACGAAGATCGCGGGTGACCCTGCCGCGCTGCCCCTGGATCTGGTTGAGCGCGCCTTCACCGCAACACGCCCCGACCAGCTCTGGGTCGCGGACATCACTTACATCCGCACCTTCGCCGGCTGGGTCTACGCGGCGTTCGTGACCGACGTGTTCTCTCGACGCGTGGTGGGCTGGCAACTCTCCACCAACCTGCGCACCGATCTCGCTCTCGACGCCTTGGAAATGGGTATCTGGACGCGGGAACACGACGGCCACGACACCACCGGGCTCACCCATCACAGCGACCGAGGAGTCCAATATCGAGCGATCCGCTACACCGAACGTCTCGCCGAAGCCGGCGCGGTCGCCTCGGTCGCCTCGGTCGGCTCCCGCGGCGACTGCTACGACTGTCAGTCTGTTTCTACCGGATCCCGCGAGGATCGGGTAGTCCTGGCCGGCGCGGTCTGACCCGTGCTTATGACTGACCCAGATGGTGTCTTGGCGTTGATCTGTCGACCGCCCGGCCGGGCATGCAAGAACCGCTGCCGCCGGACGGGCGTGACCTAATAGGAGCCTGGAGCAGACTTTTGAGAGCGTCCCCGTGACAGTCCTGTCCACCCGCCGGCGACAGCGTGACATCAACGCTAACCGGCAGGAGACAGCACGCTATGACAGCCCTCGAAACGGCCCGCTCCGGGCACGTCGTTATCGGCATCGACACACATAAGCACATTCACGTCGCCGCCGTGATGGACACCATCGGAGGGATCCTCGCAACGCTGACGATCACGACCGACCAGGCGGGATTCAAACAGGTGCTGGAATGGGGTGCGTCGTTCGGAAAGATCCTCGCGCTCGGCATCGAGGGGACCGGCTCCTATGGGGCAACCTTGACATCGTTCCTGCGCCGCCACGGACACAAGGTCGTCGAGGCGGGACGACCCGACAGGCGGTCCCGACGAGTGAACGGCAAATCGGACACCCTCGATGCGGAGAACGCCGCCCGATCCGTTCTGGCCGGGTTCGCGACCGCGACACCGAAGACCGCGGACGGGACGGTTGAAATGATCCGTCAGCTCAAGATCGCCCATGATTCCGCGGTCACGGAGCGCTCCGCGACGATGGTCACGATCAAAGCAATGCTCGTCCACGGAGCCGATGAGCTGCGCCGGGAAACCAGCCGCAAGTCCCAGATCATGCTCGCCCGCCATCTCGCTGCGCTACGCCCGCGAGCGTTAGACACCCCCGACGACGCGCTGCGACACTCGCTGCGCTCCCTCGCTCGCCGCTGGCAGAACCTGGACGCCGAAGCAAAGGAACTCACCGCGATGATCGAGCAGCTCGTCACCAACACCGCCCCGCAACTGGTCGAGCAATTCGGCATCGGCATCGACACCGCAGCCGAGATCCTCATCGTCGCCGGCGACAATCCCGAACGCATCCGATCCGAGTCAGCATTCGCGAAACTCGCCGGCATCAGCCCCGTCCCAACAGGCTCAGGCATGACCAGCGGCAGGCATCGCATCAACCACGGCGGACACCGCCAACTCAACGCCGCCATCTATCGCACGGTGATCGTCCGAATGCGGTTCCACGAGCCGACAATCGCCTACGTCGCTCGCCGCACCGCCGAGGGCAAGAGCAAACGCGAGATCATCCGGTGCCTCAAGCGCTACGTCATCCGCGAGGTCTATCACCTCGTCAAAGCCAACCCGACGACCGGCGAAATCGGAAGTTGACAACTATAGGAGCGTCAACGCCCTCGCCGAGGCGTTCAACTCGCTCTTCAAAGCCGAACTCGTCCGCCACCGCGGCCCTTGGAGATCGATCGAGGACCTCGAGTTCGCCGTCGCCGAATACATCGACTGGTTCAACCACCGACGCTTGCACTCAGCGATCGGGATGATCCCGCCCGTCGAACACGAACAGCAGCACTACGATTCACACCGAACCCCCGATCGCAACAGCGAACGGGTCACCGCGAGCCTCCGATAAACCCGGGGCGCAACAACGCGACAATCCGATGCTCCAACCGCCTCGAGCACCGGTTCGGCGAGGACCGTGGCCGAGAAGACGGATCCGTCATCGACAAGCCTGAGCGAGCACGATCGACCCAGCGTTTCGCCGTGGCCGGCGAGCACTGGAACCGCTCCGCCGCCCGCCGCAGCGACCAGCCGCTCTCCAACACGAGCTCGACCAGGCGTCGGCGCCCCTCCGGCGTCAAGGGTGCATTAGCGTGAGTCACGAAGACCTCCGTTGGTGACTGTGAGTGTGGTAACCCACATCCTCCACGGAGGTCTTCGCCTACCTCAGCTGTTCACAACGTGTCGAGGAACTACACCTAAGTGCTCGGACTCGTTTGTTGTCAGTTTGTTGTCAAATCGTCTCGAACCAGAGGTTCGGCTGGGGGTGGATCCCGGCAAACAACTGGGATCGCGCCCCCTGATTCACTGCGGAGGGCGTGGGATTCGAACCCACGAGACATTTCTGTCCACCAGTTTTCAAGACTGGCTCCATCGGCCGCTCGGACAGCCCTCCCGGCGCCGGAGAACCGGCGTCGCCCGATTCTAGCGAACGGGGCCGACTCGTACGCGGACACCTCGGCGGGACGACCTCGGTCGCCGATTTATCCACAGCCGCCAGCAGGTCTCGGGCGATGAGCCGTCACTAATGGCCCCCTCAGGCCGCGAAATCGGGCGCGAAGGGGCCATTGGTGACGTCTCACGCGCCGGCCCCCGCGCCGCGCGGGCGGCTCTACTCCGAGAACGGCTTCGAGCAGGTGTACTGCGCCGCGGTCTGACCGTGAACGTCCGACGGCAGCTGCACCGTCCCGTCCGCCGCAGTCGCCCCGGAGCCTGACCCGGAACCGTCGGCGGAACCCGACCCCGTCCCCGGCGTCGCCGGCGCAGCCGACCCCGACGGCGCAGCCGGCGCCGGCGTCGCCGCCCCCGCCCCACCGGGCGCATTCGGGTCCGCCTCCGAGCCGATGCCCGTGTCACCGGTCAGCGACACCGGCCGGTCGTTCTTCAGCGCCGTGATGAGCGTGTCCGCCGCGTCGACCGTCGGCGCGACGCCTCCGTCGACGTAGTGGTTCGGATACTGCACGAACACGACCTTCGACACGTCGATGTTCTTGAGCGCCATGGCCATGGAGGCGATGGTGGTCGGGTTGTTGAGGCTCTCGGAGAGCGTGATGTTGCTCGTCGCGGCCTTGGCGAGGGCGTACACCTTCACCGGGTTCGCGAGGGTGTCCGCGCTCTTGATGGTGCGCACCAGCGAGGAGAGGAAGACCTGCTGGTTGCTGATGCGGCCGAGGTCGGAGCCGTCGCCCACCCCGTGGCGGGTGCGGAGGAAGGCGAGCGCCTCGGCGCCCTGCAGCGTCTGCTGGCCGGCCTTCACGTTCAGCCCGGTGTACGGGTCGTTGATGTTGCCCGCGACGCAGACCGGGACGCCGCCGACCGCGTTCGACATCTCGATCACGCCGTCGAACTCGATGACCCCCGCGTACGGGATGTCCAGCCCGGTCAGCTTCTCGACCGTCAGCACCGTGCAGGCGAGCCCGCCGTAACTGAGCGAGTTGTTGATCTTCTGCCTGCTCATCGCGTCGAAGCTGCCGCCCTTGGGGTCGGGGCAGGACGGGATGGCGACGAACATGTCGCGCGGGAAGCTGATGACGGTCGCGTTCTTGTGGTCGGCGGAGACGTGCAGCAGCATCGTGACGTCGTTGAGCGCCTCCCCGCGGGTGCCGTAGGCCGGGTTGCCGTCACCGGAGTCCGAGCCGGCGAGCAGCACGTTGAAGGCGCCGTCCATCGCGCCGACGCCGGGCGTCACCTCCTGGCCCTTGCTGTCCACGAGCTTGACGGACTTCTTGAAACTCGTGGCCACGTCGACGGCGGCGTACGCGCCGAGGCCGATCCCGCTGACCCCGATGACGGCCACGAGCGCCGCGACCACGGCCAGGACCGTCTTGAACGGGTGGTGGCGCTTGAGTCGTCCGTGCCGGATGGAGGGTCCGGCCGACTTCTCCTGGGCTCGCGCCTGGGCGCGGGTCGGGGTGTCGCTCATTCACTCCCTTTCGACGGGGCGGCATCGGCGGGCGGGCAGGCGCTATCGCGCTGTGACGCCGGCCGCTGCCCGTGGGGAGGACGATGACCGACGACGAAGGCGCGCGCCTGTGGGAGAGCGCACACCTCGAATCAGGATGCCACGGGAGACTGGCAGAAATCTGGACGGGGTGCCCTCACAGCGTGTCGAGGAGGTGTGCGACCCCGTCCTCGACGACGGCGCCGGTGACCCGGGAGGCGACCGCCTTGACCTCGTCGGGCGCCTGTCCCATCGCGACGCTCAGCCCCTCCTGACCGGCCCACTGCAGCAGCTCGATGTCGTTCCGGCCGTCCCCGACGGCGACGACGTTGCTGCGGGGGATGTCGAGCGCGTGCCGGACCCGCTCCATGGCGGTCGCCTTGTTGACGCCGTCGGGCGAGATGTCCAGCCACGCCGTCCAGCCGATCGAGTAGCTGACCCGCTGCAGGCCCATCCGCTCCACGATCGAGAGGAACTCCTCCTCGTCGTGCTGCGGCGAGACGACGACGACGCGCGTGGCGGGGCGCTCGAGGAGCTCCTCGAACGGCACCTCGGCGGCGTTGACGAGCTCCCAGTCGGTCATGCCCGCCGTGTAGTGCCGGAAGCCCGTCGGCCCCTCGACCATGAAGCTGCCGGTCGGGAGGTGCCCGCGGATCGTGCGCAGCACCTCCGCGGGGTCGAACACCTCGATGAACTCGCGCCGGTACCCGTCCGGCTGAGACTCGTCGCGCTGCATGGTCAGCGCGCCGTTGGCGCAGACGACGAACTCGCTCGTGAGCCCGAACCGCTCGTGGATGGGTCGAGCCGTCTCCCAGCTGCGACCCGTCGCGAGCATGACCTCGTGGCCGGCGTCGCGCACCCGCGCGACCGCATCGCGTACCGCATCGCCGACCGTCTCGTCCTCGTGGATGAGCGTGCCGTCCACGTCGAGTGCGATGAGGAGGCGCCCGTCGGCACCCCCGGGACGCCGCCCCGGGAGGGATTCGGCCGCGACCTGCGCCTCCTGCGTCACGGGGCGACCGGCTCCAGCACCTCGAGGCCGCCGAGGTACGGGCGGAGCGGCTCCGGCACGACGACCGAGCCGTCCGCTCGCTGGTGCGTCTCGAGGATGGCCACGAGCCACCGGTCGGTCGCCAGCGTTCCGTTGAGCGTCGCGACCGGCGCCGTCTTGCCGCTCTCGGTGCGGTAGCGGATCTCCAGTCGGCGCGCCTGGAAGGTGGTGCAGTTGGAGGTGGAGGTCAGCTCGCGATAGCGGCCCTGGGTCGGGATCCACGCCTCCACGTCGTACTTGCGGGCCGCGCTCGAGCCGAGGTCGCCGGCGGCGGTGTCGATGACGCGGTAGCTGAGGCCGAGCGCCTGCATCATCTCCTCCTGCCAGCCGAGGAGCCGGGCGTGCTCCGCTTCCGCCTCCGAGGGGAGGGTGTAGACGAACATCTCGAGCTTGTTGAACTGGTGCACGCGGATGATGCCGCGGGTGTCCTTGCCGGCCGACCCGGCCTCGCGCCGGTAGCAGGTCGACCACCCGGCGTAGCGGAGGGGCTGCGCCACGTCGATGATCTCGTCGGCGTGGTATCCGGCGAGCGCCACCTCGCTCGTGCCCGTGAGGTACAGGTCGTCGGCGGCGAGGTGGTAGACCTCGTCGGCGTGCGCGCCGAGGAAGCCGGTGCCCTGCATGATCTCGGGCTTCACCAGGGTCGGCGTGATCATCGGCACGAACCCGTTGGCGACGGCCTTGTCGAGCGCCATGTTCATCAGCGCGATCTCGAGCCGGGCGCCGACGCCGCGGAGGAACGAGAACCGCGCGCCGGAGACCTTGGCCCCGCGCGCCATGTCGATGGCGCCGAGGAGCTCGCCGAGTTCGAGGTGGTCGCGCGCCTCGAAGTCGAACGCGGGGATCCCGCCCACCGTCTTGAGCACGACGTAGTCGTCCTCGCCGCCGGCGGGCACGCCCTCGACGATGGGGTTGCCGATGCTCCGGAGCACGCGGTCGAACCGGGCCTCGGCGTCGTTCGCGGCGGCCTGCGCCTCCTTGACCCGGCCGGCGAGCTGCTGCGCCTGGGCGACGAGCTCCTTCTTCTGCTCCTTGGGCGCCGCCGCGACGGTCTTGCCGAAGGCGTTCTGCTCGGCCCGGAGCTCCTCGAAGGCGGTGATCGCGGCGCGGCGCTCGATGTCGGCCTGGATCGCCTCGTCGACGAGCTGCACGGAGTCGCCGCGCGCCTCCTGGGAGCGCCGGACGACGTCAGGGTTCTCACGGAGCAGGACGGGATCGATCACCGTCCCAGCTTATCGACCGGCGGGGAGGCGGGATGGGCGCAGCGGGTGAACGCCCGGCGTCGGCGCGGGAACGCCCCGGAGCGTCACCCTTCGCCGCCGCCCTCGGCCTCCGCGGGCGCGGCCTCGGGCCTGCGCCCGGCCACGGCGGTGAGGAAGAGCAGCCCGACGATCGTCACGAGCCCCACCGTGATGAGCGGCCCGGCGAGCATCCACCCGAGCTGCGCGAAGACGAGCGATCCGACGTCCGAGTTCGGCGTCGGGCCCGCATAGGAGACGGTGACCGACACGCAGTAGAGCACGATGCCCACGACCACGAAGCCGGCGCCCACGATCCACAGGGCGAGCATTACCGGGTTGCGGCGCGGCGACAGCTCGATCCGGTCCAGCAGCCCCGGGGCCGCGACGACGACGGCCGGAGCGGGCTCCCTCTCCGGCTCGATGGCGCGGGCGGGCTCGGCCGCCACCTCGGGCAACGACGCGATCGCCATCGACGGGCTCTCCGCGGCGTCGAGCTCGTCGTCGCCGAGGCCCCAAGCCGGCCGGGAGGGGCGGGGCGGCTGATCGTCGAGCGGGAGCGGCCTCCTCCGTGTGCGCGGCGACTCCCCGGGCAGAGCCCGGTAGCCGCGCTGGAACGCCGGGTCGTAGCGCGGGTCGAACCCCTCGGCGCGGCCGGAGGCCTGCTCGTCGTCTGCGACCATGCGTCCTCCCGAAGGGACCGTTCCTCCGGGCCCTTTCTGCGCAGCCTACCCCTGAGCGGGCGCGGCCGGACCGGTCTCTTCGGTGAGCGACGCCAGCCATTCGCGCGCCTCGGTGAAGACCTCGTCGCGGTAGCGCGGGTCGAACTGGATCCGCTCGCGATCGGCGCGCGGGTACGACCCGAGGAAGATGACCGACGGACTGAAGCGCCGGAGACCGAGCAGCGCGTCCGCCACCCGCTCGTCGCCGATGTGACCGTCCGCGTCGATGACGAACCGGTACCGGCCGAGCGCGTCGCCGATCGGCCGCGACTCGATGAGGCTCAGGTTGATGCCGCGCGTCGAGAACTGCTCGAGCAGTTCGAGCAGACCGCCGGGGCGGTCGTCGGGCAGCTCGGCGATGAGGCTCGTCTTGTCGGCGCCGGTCGGCGGCGGCACGGCCCGCGAGGTGCTCACCAGCACGAACCGGGTGACCGCGTTCGGGTTGTCGCCGATCTCGTCGGCCAGCACCTCCACATCGAGCCGGTCGACGATGCCGGGAGGCGCGATCGCGGCGTCCGCGGTGCTGCCCTCGAACAGGGAGGCGGCGGCCGCGACATTGCTCGAGGCAGGGAGGTGCGCATGGCCGGGCAGCGCGCGGTCGAGCCACTGGTGGCACTGCGCGTACGCGACCGGGTGCGCGTTGACGGTGCGGACGTCGGCGAGCGCCGTCCCGGGGCGGCCGACGAGCACGAACCGGACGGGGACGAGGTACTCGCCGATGATCCGCAGGCCGGGGATGGTGGCGAGGGCGTCCTGCGCGACCGAGACGCCGCCGTCGATCGAGTTCTCGATCGCGATCATCGCGGCGACGCTGCGGCCGGCGACGACATCGGCCAGCGCCTCCCCGACGTTGTTGACGGCGCGCCACTTCTTGCCGCGGGCCTCGGGGACCTGCGCGAGGGCCGCCTCCGTGAACGTGCCGGACGGCCCGAGGAAGCTGTACACCTCGTCGACGGAGGCGGGCAGCTCAGCGGTCGGTTCGGCGGGGCCGGGGGCGTCGGACATGGCGTTCAGCTTAGCGACGCGAGCCGCCCCTCCCCCGTCGCCGGACCTCGTGGAAGAGTAGTGCTCATGACCGATCGAGCAGGCACCCCCGCGCAGCCCTCCGACCTCATCGACGTCGACGCCCTCCGGCGCGCGTACTACGAGTTGAAGCCCGACGTCTCGATCCCCGAGCAGCGGGTCGTGTTCGGCACCTCGGGCCACCGCGGCTCGTCGCTGAACACCGCCTTCAACGAGGACCACATCGCGGCGACGACGCAGGCGATCGTCGAGTACCGCAACTCGCAGGGCATCACCGGGCCGCTCTTCATCGGTGCGGACACGCACCTGCTCAGCGACTTCGCCACGACGACCGCCCTCGCCGTGCTCGTCGGCAACGACGTCCGCGTGCTCGTCGACGAGTTCGACGACTACGTGCCGACCCCGGCGGTCTCGCACGCGATCATCAGATACAACCGCGAAGGCCATGACGACCGCGCCGACGGCATCGTCGTGACGCCGAGCCACAACCCGCCCTCCGACGGGGGTTTCAAATACAACCCGCCGCACGGCGGCCCGGCCGACACCGATGCCACGAAGTGGATCGCGGACCGCGCCAACGAGATCATCGCGAACGGCATGCGGGAGGTGCGCCAGGCCGAGCCGAGCGGCGTCGAGACGTACGACTTCCGCGGCGCCTACGTGGCCGATCTCGAGAACATCATCGACGTCAAGGCGATCCGCGACAGCGGCATCACCATCGGCGCCGACCCGCTCGGCGGTGCGAGCGTGCACTACTGGCAGCTCATCGCGGAGCACTACGGCCTCGACCTCACGGTCGTGAACCCGGAGGTGGACCCCACCTGGAGCTTCATGACGCTCGACTGGGACGGGAAGATCCGGATGGATCCGTCGAGCCCTTCGGCGATGGCGTCCGTGGTGGCGCGCAGCGGCGACTACGACATCCTCACCGGCAACGACGCCGACGCCGACCGGCACGGCATCGTCACGCCCGACGGCGGCCTCATGAACCCGAACCACTACCTGGCCGTCGCGATCGACTACCTGTTCCGCACGCGCACGGGGTGGCGGAAGGACGCCGCGGTCGGCAAGACCCTCGTGTCGTCCTCGATCATCGACCGTGTCGCCGAGTCGCTGGGCCGGCGCCTGTGGGAGGTCCCGGTCGGCTTCAAGTGGTTCGTCCCGGGCCTCATCGACGGGACCGTCGGGTTCGGCGGCGAGGAGAGCGCGGGCGCGAGCTTCCTGCGGTTCGACGGCACCGCGTGGACGACCGACAAGGACGGCATCCTGCTGGCCCTCCTCGCGAGCGAGATCCGGGCGGTGACCGGCAAGTCGCCCTCCGAGCTGTACCGCGAGCTGACCGAGCGCTTCGGTGACCCCGTGTACCAGCGCGTGGACGCTCCCGCGACGCCTGACCAGAAGGCGGCTCTCAGCAAGCTCGACGGCGACGCCATCACCGCGACCGAGCTAGCCGGCGAGCCGATCACCGCCAAGCTGAGTCGCGCGCCGGGCAACGACGCCGCGCTCGGCGGGGTCAAGGTCCAGACCGCCCGCGCCTGGTTCGCCGCGCGGCCGTCCGGCACGGAGGACGTCTACAAGATCTACGCCGAGTCGTTCGACGGGGAGGACAACCTGCGCGAGGTCCAGGAGGAGGCGAAGCGGATCGTCGGCGACGCCCTCGGCGCCTAGCTGCGGCCGCCCTCGGCGTTCAGCCGCGGGCCAGCGTCCAGCGGTTGCCGGCCGCGAGCGGCTCGTGCTCGAACCGGTCGACCAGCAGGCCGATGAGCGCGAGGCCCCTCCCCGACTCGCCGAGGTCCTCCGGGTCCGGCATGGCCGCGTCCGCCACGGCGAGGTCGACGGGAGGCGCGTCGTCGGTGACGACCGCCTCCAGCCCGCCCGGCGTGGTCCGGATGAGGAGCTCGACCTGCACCGGCCGCTCCTCCTCGCTGTGCTGCACGACGTTGGTGACGACCTCGACCACGGCCAGCTCGAACGCGCTCCGGAGGTCGCCGGTCAGGTCGGGGCGGCGCTCGGAGAGGCGCTCGAAGATCTCGTGCACCCGGCCGATGGACGCGAGGTCGGCCGGCGCCCGGAACGACTCGCGGAACGGCTCAGTCACGGTAGGCGTCGTCGGCCGAGGCGTGCACCCGCAGGATGCGGTCGAGGTTCGTGAGCCGCAGCACGCTCGTCACCTGATCGGCGGCCCCGGCGATGCGGAGGTCGCCGCCCGCCATGCGGGCGGTCTTCAGTCCGCTGATGAGCGCCCCGAGCCCGGATGAGTCGATGAACTCGACCGCGGTCAGGTCCATGGCGATGCGTGCGTGCCCCTCGTCGACGGCGCGCTGCACCTCGCGGCGGACCTCGGGCGCCGTGACGAGGTTGATGCGGCCCTCCGCGGCCAGCACCGCCACGCCGTCGGGACGGACGGTGGTCGTGATGTTCATCGGTGGAAGTTCTCCTTTCGCGCCGTGTGAGCGGCCGGTCCCCGGTAGAGCGCGGCCCGGGGGATGATGCTGAGCACGACGAGGTCGTAGACGACCCAGACGGTGTTGACCAGTGTGCCGACGCCATCGGCCGTCCCGGCGATGACGCGCAGCACGCCGACGACCGAGGCGATGACGAGGACGGCCATGGCCGTCAGCTGCGGCCAGATCTCGCGCCACGGGACCGGGGCGCGGCCGTTCCGCTCCTTCGGCGTGACGACGAAGCCGAGCGGCCGCCGGAACCAGACGTTGGCGGCCGAGGTCCAGCACGCCTTGATCCACAGCGGGAACAGCGCGAGGGCGTACTGCTGGCCGCGCCAGGTCCGGACGCCGTGCGCGGCGATGAGGAACATGAGCTGGCTGAGCACGAAGTACGGGATGAAGCGGGCGAAGAAGTCCACGCTCCACGCGGTCACGGGCATCACGCCCGCGAGCAGGTAGATCGCCGGGGCGGCGAGATAGACCACAGCGGCGAATCCGGCGAGGTAGCTCCACATCGTCGCGAAGTACATGATGCGCTGACCGGCGTCGAGGCCCCGCTTCGCGAGCGGGTTGTCCTTCAGCATCACCTGGAGGGTGCCCTGGGCCCAGCGGAGGCGCTGCTTGAGCATCGTGCCGAGGTCCTCCGGGGCGAGGCCCCGCGCGAGCAGCTCGTGGTGGTAGACGCTCCTCCACCCGTTGGCGTGCAGCTGCATGGCGGTGGCCATGTCCTCGGTGACCGAGATGGTGGCCATCGGCATGACGGGCTGCGCCTGGTCGGGCCGGTCGACGGCGAGCGCTTCCGTGATGCTCTGCACGGACTCGATCGCGCCGAGGGGCGACCAGTCGCGCTCGGCGAGCCGATCGAGCGCCGCGTCGTCGACGACGAAGGCGGGAAGCTCGGAGTCCTGCTCGAACGGGAGCTGAGCGATCGCGGCGAGGTCCTCCTCCATCGCCGTCAGGTGGCCGCGGACGGCGGCGCGGGAGATCTCGTCGACCTCCGAGCGGAGGCGGAAGGTCACCTCGCCCACGCTCTCGCCGGCGCGCAGCCGCTCGCTCGCTTCGTGCACGCGGGTCCGGAGCTCCGCGACGAGCTCCGCCGCCTCCGGCTCGGAGCGCGACGACCGGGAGGCGCGCGCGAGCATCCGCTCCGCCGTCCGGAGGGAGTCGCGCACCGTCTGCTCGACGTCGCGCACGTACCCCGAGATGCCGAGCTGCATGAGCGCCTCCCGGCGGAGCACGGCGTTGGAGCCGCAGAAGAAGGCGGCGTTCCAGCCGTCCTTGCCCTGCTGGATCGGGCCGTAGAACAGGGGCGCCTGGTTGCCGAGCAGGTCCGCGTCGTCGACGTTGGTGAAGTACTGGGGCGTCTGCACGAGCGCCACCTCGGGGTCGGCGAAGTACCCGAGGGTGCGGTCGAGGATCTGCGGCTCGGGGATCTGGTCGGCGTCGAGGATCAGCAGGAACTCGCCGTCGGTCTGGAACAGCGCGTTGTTGAGGTTGCCCGCCTTCGCGTGCCGCGGCTTATCGGTCCAGTCCTCGGTGCGGGTGATGTAGCCGATTCCCTCGCCCTCGGCGGCGGCGCGCATCTCGGGCCGGTCGCCGTCGTCGAGCACCCAGGTGGTGTGCGGATAGCCGATCCGCTGCGCGGCCCGCGCGGTCGCCATGACGAGCGGGATCGGCTCGTCGTAGGTCGTGATGAACACGTCGACGGTGCCGGCAGGAGGCGCGTCCGGGCCGCTCCTGACCCGGAGGCGCCACATGGTCATCGCGAAGAAGAACGTGTCGACGAGGCTGTACGTCTCGGCGATGACGAGCGGTACGGCGATCCACCACGCCTCCCAGTTCACCGATGCGAGCCAGCGCCAGACGACGTAGTTCAGCCCGGCGAGCACGGCCAGCAGTGCGACGACGCGGAGCAGCGCGCCCCTCACCGATCGCCCCTGCGGACGACGACCGCTGTCATGTCGTCGATCGGGAGGCCGGCCCGGGCCGCGCTCACGATCCGCGACACCGCTCCCGCCGCGGTCGCCGAGCTGCGGACGATCGCCTCCAGCCGCGGCAGCGCCCGATCGCCGCCCAGCGCGTCGAGGATCCCGTCGCTGAAGCAGACGAGGGCGTCGCCGGGTGCGAGGTGCGCCTGCCCGGTCTCGCGGGGCTCGCCTCCGGGGATGCCGAGGGGCATCGACGTCGCGTCGAGCCGGTCGAACCGCCCGGCGGCGCGGACGATGAGCGCCAGGCCGTGCCCCGCGTCGACGAAGCGCACCGACCCGTCGACGCCGACGCGCGCGTGGAAGAGCGTGACGAACGTGGACAGCTGGTCGAGGTCGTCCTCGACCACGAACGAGGCCGCATCGACAGCGCCTCCGACATCGGAGACGCTCATGGCGCCGCGAAGCGCTGTCCGGACGGAGGCGGCCACCATCGCCGCCGCCATCCCCTTGCCCATGACATCGGCGACGGTGACGCAGAAGTCGTCGCCCATGTCGTACCAGTCGTAGAAGTCG
Organism: Leifsonia sp. AG29; assembly: GCF_009765225.1. NCBI lineage: Bacteria > Bacillati > Actinomycetota > Actinomycetes > Micrococcales > Microbacteriaceae > Leifsonia > Leifsonia sp. AG29. The sequence goes on from NZ_VMSF01000002.1 coordinate 26,324, forward strand.
CCCGAGACGCCGCGCGACGGCTCGCAAGCGGCGGCGACGTCGTACCCCAGCGCCCTCGGCTTCCTGCGCGGGAGCAGCGCCTTCTGCGCGACCGTGGCGCGGTCCAGCTCGTCGTCGCGCTCCAGCTCGGCCTGGATCCAGTCGGCCAGATCACGGAGGACCCCCAGCTGTTCCGGGCTCAGCTCCCGGGGGACGGTGTCGAGCACGCAGAACGTCCCGACGGCCTCGCCGCCGGGCGCGTGGAGGGGCTCCCCGGCATAGAAGCGCAGGTGCGGGTCGCCCTGGACGAAGGGGTTCATCCGGAACCGCTCGTCCGCGGCCGCATCGGGGACGACGAGCGCCGCATCCTGCTGGACCGTCGCGTCGCAGAAGGCGCCCTCGCGCGGCGCCTCGGTGGAGAGCCCGACGTGCGACTTCCGCCACTGGCGCGGGCCGTCGAGGAGGGTGATGCTGACCATCGGCACGCCGAACAGCTGCTGCGCGAGTCTCGTGACCCGGTCGAACCGCGCCTCCGGCCCCGAGTCGAGGATGCCGAGCCCGGCCAGCGCGCGCTGCCGCCGGCTCTCTGTCTGCTGTAACGCCTCCGCGTCGACGACCATGGCTCCCACTGTACCGATCCGTCTAGTCCCGCCGCTGCCCGGTCAGCGGTATTCGGTGCCGCCCGGGAGCCCGAAGAACTCCTCCAGCGTGGTCACTCCCGTGGCGTGCAGCTCGGCCGCCAGCGACGTCCCGATGTAGCGGAAGTGCCAGGGCTCGTAGGTGAAGCCGGTGACGGCGACCTTGTCGGCCGGGTACCGCAGCAGGAAGCCGAATCTCCAGGCGTTGGCGGCCAGCCATCGGCCCTGCGGGGTCGTTCCGAAGCAGGCGTCGAGCGAGCACGCCGCGGGGACCGCGCTGATGTCGACGGCGAACCCGGTCTGGTGCTCGCTGTGGCCCGGGCGGGCGGTGTCGCCGTCGGCATACGCCTGGCCGTGCTGCGCGACGTCGGCGTCGTACACCCGCTTCTGCGATTCGAACGAGCGGTAGGCGCTCTGCACGGAGAAGTCGAGCCCCGCCTCCGCCTTGCCGGCGCGGAACATCGCGACGAGCGCCGCGGCGGTCTCAGCGCGCATGGGCTGATGGTTGATGTTCGGGAGATCGGGGTACGTCAGGTCGGCCGGCGCGTAGTCGAGCGGGGACAGCGGGCGCTGCTTGTTGACCACGACCCACGGACTGCGCGGGTCGCTCACCGACGAGGCGTACCGGTCGAAGGCCGGCGTGGGGGACGCGGTCGGGGTCGGCGTCCCGAGAAGGCGCGACTCGGGTGTCGGCAGCGCCGTGCGTCCCGCTCGGTGGGGAGGGAGGGAGGCGTGCGACGGGCTCTCGGAGCTCGCAGCGCTGCAGCCGGCCAGCACGACGGCGACGGCGAGAGCGGCCGCCACGCAGGAGCCGCGCCGCACGAGCGCCCGTCGGTACCCGGCGAGCCCGGTCACCGAGATCACGCGATGAGCCTAACCCGCGGAGGAGTCGCCTCCGTACCGCGGCACCCCCCTCTTCGGGGGCGTCTGCGTTACTTGGAAAGGCTCCAGAAGTGCCCGGTGCCACCCGGGTGGTCCACCGTGATCGCCTCGTCGAGGTCGCGGTAGTCGCTGTCCTCGTTGTGGCCGGCCATGAGGATCTTGATCTTGCCGTTCACGTTCTGCACGCCGGACACGATCTGGACGTGGTCGAGGGAGTCGTTGTTGTTCCAGTCGAACATGACGATGTCGCCGACCTTGATCTTGTCGCGCTGGTCGAACGAGTACTCGGTGAGCCCGAGCTGGGCCGCGTTCTCGCGGAAGTAGTTGTCCATGGCGGGCACGTAGCCCCAGGCCGGGCTCCAGCTGGCGGCCGCGTTGCGGTTGTACCACTCGCCGTTCATCTGCCACCCGCGCGCGAGGAGCGTCTGGCTCACGAAGTTGGCGCAGTCGCCGCCGACCGGGTTGAGGTCGCCGAACTGCGCGGTGTTGTAGTTCTTCCAGTATGTGAGGGCGTACTGGAGCTGCTTGTCGACCGGGGTCTGCACCTGGTAGTCGTACGTCTTGCCGTCGGTGGGGACGGGCTTCCCGTCCTTGGCGGTGACCGTCACCGGTACCTGACCCGGCTGGAAGTTCTGGGCCGCCGGGACCTGCGCCACGATCTTGTCGGCGCTCGTCTCGGTCACCGTTGCCGGCTGGCCGCCGATCTGGACCGCTCCGATGGAGGCGAGCCCGCTGCCCGTGATCGTCACCGTGCCGCCCGACACGCTGCCTGCGGCGGGCTCGATCGACGAGACGGCGGTGCTCTGGGGCGTCGGCGTGGTCGCAGCGTGCGCGATGGCCTTGGTGACCGGCGAGGGTTCGCCGGCGCAACCCGTGAAGACGAGAGCGACCGCCGCGGCGACGGCGGCCGCGGAGAGGATGCGGGTTCTGAGAGGACTCATACGACCTTTGGGCGAATAGACAGACACGGGTACGGCCGCGCCCACGGTACTCCCGCTTCCTTTGCGCCACCTGGATGGGGGACGCGGCCGGGTGTACGACGGTGGTGCCGCCGCGGGAAACCGCGGGTCCACGGGCCCGTTCGCCCCTGGCGAACGGGCCCCGGAGGCGGGGTTCACGCGTTGCTCGACAAGGCGCACTGGGTGTAACTTTGCAGTCTCCGCAATTTTCTTTCGGCCCCACACCGGTGTGACGCCCCGCGTGCTTCGGGCGTCCCCTGACGACTCTCGACTCGGAGACTGATGTCCAGCGAAACACGAGCGGCGACCGCCGCACCCCAGCCGATCATGTCGCACCGGGAGATCCTCTTCGTGATCTTCGGTCTCATGGCCGGCATGTTCCTCTCCGCCCTCGACCAGACCGTGGTCGGCACGGCGATCCGCACCATCGGCGACGACCTCCACGGCCTCAGCCAGCAGGCGTGGGTGACCACCGGCTACCTGATCCTCTCGACGATCTCGACGCCGATCTACGGCAAGCTCTCCGACATCTTCGGTCGCCGGCCGCTGTTCATCATCGCGATCGTCATCTTCATCGTCGGCTCGATCCTCGCGTCCTTCTCCACCTCGATGATCGAGCTGGCCGCCTTCCGGGCCATCCAGGGCCTCGGCGCCGGCGGTCTGATGTCGATGCCGCTCGCGATCATGGGCGACATGCTAGCGCCGCGCGAGCGCGCCCGCTATCAGGGCTACTTCCTCGCCGTCTTCGGCATCTCGAGCCTCGTCGGCCCGCTCGTCGGCGGCCTCTTCGCCGGGGCCGACCAGATCCTGTGGATCGCCGGCTGGCGCTGGGTGTTCCTCATCAACGTGCCGATCGGCATCATCGCCCTCGCCATGGTGCTGCGCTTCCTCCACCTGCCGAAGCGCTCGCGGGGGTCCGCCCGCATCGACTGGTGGGGCGCGGCCGGCGTGATCGTCGCCCTCGTCCCGCTCCTCCTCGTCGCCGAGCAGGGCCGCGAGTGGGGCTGGGCCAGCGCCGCGTCGATCTCCTGCTACGTGATCGGCGGGATCGGCATCATCGCCTTCATCCTGATCGAGATCGCCATGAAGGACGACGCGCTCATCCCGATCAAGCTGTTCCGCTCGAGCACCTTCTCGATGGCCACGGTCATGGGTGTGCTCGTCGGCTTCGGCATGTTCGGCGCCATGCTGACGCTGCCGCTCTACCTGCAGATCGTCCTCGGTTCGACGCCGACCGTGTCGGGCCTCCAGCTGCTGCCGATGATCCTCGGCCTCATGATCTCCTCGATCGCCTCCGGCCAGATCATCTCCCGCACCGGCCACTACCGCCAGTTCCCGATCATCGGCACGGCGATGCTCGCGGGCGGGTTCTTCTACCTGACGTTCCTCAAGTACGACAGCTCGTACTGGTTCGTCGCCGGCGCGATGCTCCTCATCGGCCTGGGTCTCGGCCAGTTGATGCAGACGCTGACGATCGCGAGCCAGAACTCGGTCGGGCTGCGCGACATGGGTGTGGCGACCAGCGCCTCCACGTTCTTCCGCCAGATCGGTGGAACGCTCGGTACGGCCGTGTTGCTCTCCCTCCTGTTCACGGTCTTCCCGGCGAACATCCAGGGCTCGCTCGCCGACAAGGGGACCCTCAGCGACGCGCTCGACGCCGCGCTGACCCCGTCGGTCGCGAGTGCCCCGGAGAACAAGCAGATCATGGACACGATCTACTCCAAGTTCACGGTGCCGATCGAGAAGAACGCCCAGGCCGCCGCCCACGCGGCCGGTGTCCAGCAGGCCGTGGCCAAGGGCGTCCCGCAGAGCGTCGCGGAGCAGGCCGTGCCGGCCGAGCCGATCGACTTCTCGAACGAGACGCAGCGTCAGGCCGTCGTCGACAAGGCCGTTCCCACCATCCAGGCCCAGTTCGACAAGGCCGGGACGTCGTCGAGCACCAGCTCGTCGATCAACGACACGTCGTTCCTGAACAACGCCGACCCGCGGCTCACCAAGCCGTTCCTCGTCGGATTCAGCGAGTCGGCCGTCCAGGTGTACTGGGTCGCCATGGTCGTCGTGCTCCTGGCCTTCATCCTGTCGCTGTTCTTCAAGACGCCGCCGCTGCGTGCGAAGTCCGCGCTGCAGGAGGCCGCCGACGACGCCGCGTCCGAGCGCGCTGCCGCGGAGGATCGGGACCGCGTTCCCGTCGGTGCGGTGGCCTCGGCTGCCGACGACGACGAGGAGTACGACACCGGCATCCTGGCGAATCGCGCCGCGAACGAGCTCGGTGCGCTCGTGGAGCCCGGAGCCGACACCGCGTCGGTCCGCGCGCAGCGCCCGCGGCCCGCGATCGACTGAGCCGCACCCCTGCGGAACGGCCGTCACCCCTCGCGGGTGGCGGCCGTTCCCGTTTGCGCCCGACGAGCAGCGCAGCGGTCGTAGGCTGATCCCATGCACGGTGAGTACAAGGTCCCCGGGGGCAAGCTCGTCGTCGTCGACCTCGACGTGGTCGATGGCCGGATCGCCGACTTCCAGCTCGCGGGCGACTTCTTCCTCGAGCCCGACACGGCCCTGGAGGCGATCAACGGCGCGGTGGAGGGCCTCTCCGCCGACACCGACGCGAAGACCATCGCGGCGGCCGTCCGCGACGCCCTCCCCGACGGGGCGCTCCTCCTCGGCTTCTCGCCCGAGGCCGTCGCCGTCACCGTCCGCCGGGCGCTCGCCCGCGCGACGAGCTGGCGCGACTACGACTGGGAGATCGTGCACTCGAAGGCGGTCTCGCCGCAGATGCACCTGGCCCTCGACGAGGTGCTCACGAACGAGGTCGGCGAGGGCCGGCGCGGTCCCACCCTCCGCATCTGGGAGTGGGAGGAGCCGGCGGTCGTCATCGGCAGCTTCCAGTCCGTCAAGAACGAGGTCGATCCCGAGAACGCCGCGAGGTACGGCATCCAGGTCGTGCGGCGCATCTCGGGAGGCGGCGCCATGTTCATGGAGGCGGGCTCGGTCGTCACCTACTCCATCTACGCGCCGGCCGACCTCGTGCAGGGCATGAGCTTCGCCGACAGCTACGCGTTCCTCGACGAGTGGGCCATCGTCGCGCTGAAGTCGCTCGGCATCGACGCCGTCTACCAGCCGCTCAACGACATCACGAGCCCGTCGGGCAAGATCGGCGGCGCCGCGCAGAAGCGCCTCGGATCGGGCGCGGTGCTCCACCACGTCACCATGAGCTACGACATGGACGGCCAGAAGATGACGGAGGTGCTCCGGATCGGCCGCGAGAAGATCAGCGACAAGGGCATCGCCTCCGCCGTCAAGCGCGTCGACCCGCTCCGCAGCCAGACGGGCCTCACCCGCGCCGAGATCATCGAGCAGCTCAAGCTCACGTTCCGCAGCCTCTACGGGGCGATCGACGGCGACATCACGGACGCCGAGTACGCCGCCGCCGAGCGGCTCGTCGCGGAGAAGTTCGCCACCGACGAGTGGCTCTACCGCGTGCCCTGAGCCGCCGGGCCGCGGGCCGGGGCGCGGAAACACGCCGCCGCCGCACACAGCATCCTCAGAGGATCCCCAGAGGGGACGGCTACCCGCCCCGGTAACCTGGACGACGTGAATTTCTGGGTCGTCGGAACACTCGTGGTGCTCATCGCCGTCCTCGTCGTCGCCGCGAAGCTCGGCTGGATCGACCTCTCGAACAAGTCGAAGCGCGGGTCCGGCACCATGAGCGGCGCGATCGGAGGGTCGTTCGACGAGATCTTCGCGCCGGCGCGGCACGAGGCCCAGCAGGAGCTCGACCGGCAGTCGCTCCTCCCGGCGCCGGCGCCTCTTCCGGGCGACGGCGACAAGGGCGTGTGGGACGGCGGCAAGATCACGATCGACGTCGGCACGGCCGGCCGCGGCCAGCGCGCGGAGGGCCGGGCGCCCAGCGAGGACGGCCGCGCTAGCGCGCCTGCAGGTCGGCGTAGTCGGGATGCTCGCTGATCCAGTGCCGGACGTAGGGGCACGCGGCGATCACGCGGAGCCCGGTGTTGTCCCGCACGTCGTCGAGCGCGGCCTGCACGAGCGTCGACGCCATGCCCTTCTCGCGCTTCTCGGGGTCGACCTCGGTGTGCGTGAAGACGATCGCGTCGCTGCGATGCTCGTACTCCGCGACGCCGATCACCTCCCCCTCGCGGACGATCACGTAACGGGACTGCTCCGGCTGGTTCTCGACGGTCAGCGTCATGGGATCAACGCTAGCCCCTGCCGACCCGGCACCGCCCGGTGGGCGAGAATGGGAGCATGTCGCAGCCCCTCCCCGCGGATCGGACCGCACCCGGCCGGCCGCCGGCGTGGCGTGCGGACGGCCCCAGCACGGTCGTGCGCGGCGACAACCTGGAGGCGGTGGCGACCCTCCCCGACGGCGCCTTCCGCCTGATCTACCTCGACCCTCCCTTCAACACGGGGCGCTCGCAGGCCCGGCGCAGCACGACATCGGTCCGGTCGGAGGGAGGAGCCGGCTCGGTGATCGGCTTCAAGGGCCGCAGCTACGAACGGATCAAGGGCGACCTGCTCCAGTACGACGACCGGTTCGACGACTACTGGGCCTTCCTCGAGCCGCGGCTCATCGAGGCCTGGCGCCTGCTCGCGACCGACGGCACCCTGTACCTCCACCTGGACTACCGGGAGGCGCACTACGCGAAGGTGCTGCTCGACGCGCTCTTCGGCCGGGAGTCGTTCCTCAACGAGATCATCTGGGCCTACGACTACGGCGCGAAGCCGAAGAACCGCTGGCCGGCGAAGCACGACACGATCCTCGTGTACGTGAAGGACCCCTCCTCGTACCTGTTCGACTCGGCCGCCGTCGAGCGGGAGCCGTACATGGCGCCAGGCCTCGTCACACCCGAGAAGGCCGAGCTCGGCAAGCTGCCCACGGACGTGTGGTGGCACACCATCGTCTCGCCCACGGGCCGCGAGAAGACCGGCTACCCCACGCAGAAGCCGGAGGGCGTGCTGCGCCGGATCCTCCAGGCGTCGAGCCGCGAGGGCGACTGGGTGCTCGACTTCTTCGCCGGGAGCGGCACGACGGGCGCGGTGGCCGCCGCGCTCGGGAGGCGGTTCCTCCTCGTCGACAGCAACCCGGCGGCGATCGAGGTCATGCGCGCGCGCTTCGCGACCGCCGACCCGCCCGTCCTCTTCGCCGATTGAGGGCGTCCTTTCCGATGTCGTTCAGGACCTTGTGGGAGGGTGGTTGACTATGCGACCCGGTCTCCGAGCCCTTCCTTTCCTGTGGGGAGCCCTGGCAGCCGCAGCCGCGTTCGCGGTCGTCTACCTCGTCTTCGTGCAGAGCTACATGGGCCAGGTCATCGACGAGAAGGCCTTCGCCGGGGCCGACGCCTGGAAGGGCGGTCTCATCGACTTCGCGCACACCTTCCTGAACGCGCTCCCCATCGCGGCCGTCGTGATCGGCGCCGTGCTCGCCATCATCATCGTGCTGGTGCGGCGCAACTGGCTCGTCTTCGCGATCGCCGTGGGCGCCGCCATCGCCGCCAACGTGAGCACCCAGCTGCTGAAGTACACCGTGCTGTCGCGTCCGTCGAAGGGCGTCGACGTCGGCCTCTCCAACTCGCTCCCCTCCGGGCACACCGCCGTCGCCGCCTCCGCCGCGCTCGTCGTGTTCCTCGTCGTCTCCCCCCGCTTCCGGCCGCTCACCGCGGTGATCGGGTCGGTCTTCGCGATCGCGGCGGGCGCCTCCACCCTCGTCGAGCAGTGGCACCGCCCGAGCGACGTCGTCGCGGCCATGCTCGTGGTTGCGTTCTGGGGCTGCATCGCGGGGATGCTGCTCGCGAGCCTGCGACTGCCACCCGCCCAGCCTCCGGTCCGCAGCCGCCTGTGGCCGCTCGTCTGGGCGGCGGCCGTGTGCGCGATCGGGTCGATCGCCGCCCTGGCCGTCACCTTCTTCTCGGCGAAGACGGGGTCGTCTCACCTCTTCATCGCCTATGCGGGCGGCGTCGCCGCCATCGTCGCGACCGGGTTCGCACTCGCTGCCGGCGGCAACCGGCTCTACCGGGCGCTCGGCTGACGCTGGAGGCGCGCGTCAGCCCCGCGAGGCGAAGCGCGCGTCGAGCCAGGCCGTGAGGTCGGCGAAGACCTCGGCCCGGTTGGTCTCGTTGTAGACCTCGTGCCGCGCCCCCGGGTAGACGATCGCCGTCACGTCGCTGAGCCCGGAGCGCACCCGGTACGCGCGCTCCAGCTTGCGGGCGCTGGCCTCGCCTCCCAGGGGGTCGTCGGAGCCGACCTGGATGAGCAGCGGCAGGTCGCGCGTCAAGTCACGGGCCGGTCTCCCGAGCAGACGGGCCGCGTCGGCCATGCCGAAGAGTTTCTGCAGCGGGGTCAGTGTGGTGAGCGGGTCGTCGATGAACGCCTGTGCGACGGCGGGATCGCGGCTCAGCCACTCCGCACCGGTCGCACCGAGGTGCGCGTGCCGCTTGTTGAGGTCGCCGCTGTTCATGGAGCCGACCACCCGATAGGCCGTCCCCGACAGGACCGCCGCGTCGTAGTCCTCGCTGTGCCGGTTGAGCACCATCTGGGCCATGAGCGAACCCCAGCTGTGGCCGATCAGCACGAGCGGGAGGTCGGGGTTCTCGTCGCGGATGAGCGCCGTGAATCCGCGCAGGTCGCGGATGGCCGCGCGCAGCCCCCCCGGCCCGAGCCTCCCGAGCCTGGAGTGGTCGCCGCCCCACTGCTCGAGCCCGGTCCGGCCGTGGCCGCGATGGTCATCGGCGTAGACGGTGTACCCGGCCGCGGTGAGGTGCTCGCCGAGCGCGCTGTAGCGGCCCGCGTGCTCGCCCACGCCGTGCGACACCTGCACGGCCGCGCGCGGCCCCTCCTCCGCGCCTCGGGCGGCGTACACGTCGTAGTGGAGGCGCACCCCGTCGTCGGCGACGAAGATGCGGTCCTTCTCATCCTGCTGCTGCACGGGCTCATTCTGACGCACGCCGAGGGCGAACCCCGTTTATTTAGCGACGCTAATTTGTTAGGCTAACTATCCATGAAGGCACGACTGTCGACGCACGATCTGAGCAGCGCGCTGCGCGTCGCGGTCGCGCGACTGTCGCGGCGCCTCCGTGCCGAGAAGGCCGACGACGAGCTGAGCGACTCGCAGACCTCGACTCTCGCCTACCTGGTCCGGGAGGGGTCGGGCACGATCGGGAGGCTGAGCGACCACGAGCGCGTCAAGCCCCCGTCGATGAACCGGACCGTGAACCACCTCGAGCAGGCCGGCTACGTGCGCCGGACCGCCGACGACGCCGACGGCCGCCGCGTGGTGGTCGTGCCGACGGACGCGGGCGTCCAGCTCGTCACGGAGACCCGCCGCCGGCGCGACGCGTGGCTGCACCAGCGCCTCCGCACCCTCACCCCCGAGCAGCGGGCGGTGCTCGCCGAGGCCGCGACCATCATGAGGGAGCTCGCCGACTCGTGAGTGCCATGTTCCGTTCGCTCTCCGGCGTCAACTACCGCATCTGGGCCGCCGGAGCCATCGTCTCCAACGTCGGGACCTGGATGCAGCGCACGGCGCAGGACTGGATCGTCCTCACCCAGCTGACCCACAACAACGCCTCCGCGGTCGGGATCGTGATGGCGCTGCAGTTCGCGCCGCAGCTGCTGCTCCTCCCGGTCACCGGCTTCGCCGCAGACCGGCTCGACCGCCGGAAGCTGCTCATGGCGACGCAGGGCCTCATGGGGCTGCTCGGCCTGGGGCTCGGCATCCTCACCGTCACCGGTGCGGTGCAGCTCTGGCACGTGTATGTGTTCGCCCTGCTGCTCGGCTGCGTCGCCGCCTTCGATGCGCCCGCCCGCCAGACCTTCGTCTCGGAGCTCGTCGCGGGACCGAACCTGTCGAACGCGGTCGCCCTCAACTCGGCCTCCTTCAACGCCGCGCGCCTCATCGGACCGGCGGTCGCGGGCCTCCTGACCGCTGCTGTCGGGGCGGGGTGGGTGTTCCTCATCAACGCGGCGACGTTCGGCGCCGTCCTCCTCTCGCTGGCGTTCCTCCGCGTCGACAAGCTGTACCGCAGCGAGCGGGCGAGGCGGACGAAGGGCAGTCTCGTCGACGGGTTCCGCTACGTGCGACGCCGCCCCGACATCATGGTCATCCTCGTGATGGTGTTCCTGATCGGCACGTTCGGCCTCAACTTCCCGATCTTCATCTCGACCATGTCGGTGAGCGTCTTCCACCAGGGCGCGGGCGAGTACGGCCTCCTCTCGTCGGTGATGGCCATCGGGTCGGTCGTCGGAGCCCTGCTGTCGGCGCGCCGCGATCGCCCGCGGGTGGCGCTGCTCTTCGCGGGCGCCGCCTTCTTCGGGGCGGGCTGCGCCCTCGCCGCCGTCATGCCGAGCTACTGGCTCTTCGCCCTGTCGCTCACCGTCATCGGCGTCTCGTCGCAGACCCTCATGACGACCGCGAACGGCACGGTCCAGATGACCACCGACCCGCTCCTCCGCGGCCGCGTCATGGCGATCTACATGGCGATCTTCATGGGAGGCACGCCCATCGGCGCTCCCATCGTCGGCTGGGTGGCCGACACCTTCGGCCCGCGCTGGGCGCTCGGCGTCGGAGCAGCGAGCGGGTTCGTCGCCGCCCTCGTCGGGGTGGTCTACCTCGTCAAGTACCGCGGGCTGCGTGTCCGGTTCGCCGGGCTGCGGCCGAGCGTCGTGCTGGTGCCGCGCGAAGAGGTGCGGGAGGAGCTCGAAGGGGCGGAGGCGACCGCGACGCGGGCGTCGTGAGGGGCGGCGGCGTCATGAGGTGTGGCGGCTGCGCCAGGCAGCCTCGGGCCAGTTCTCCACAGCCGGCGACGGCTTTCGGTCGTTGAGGCGTCACTCTTGGCCCCCTCAGGCTCGGAAAGCCGGGTCGAGGCGGCCATTGGCGACCGTTCAATCGTTCACGTGGGGCGAGCGGCGGGAGTGGCCGGGTCGGAGGGAAGAAGGGCTCAGCGGCCGGTGAGGTGGCGAACGCGGTTCGTGGCGGGCCGCGCCTCCGTGAGCCCCGCGCGTCGGGCAGGCCGCGCCTCCGGAGCAACCACCCTCGAGGCCCGCGCGTCGGGCAGGTCGCGCCTTCGGACCGAGCTCCCTCGAGGCTCGCGCGTCGGGCAGGTCGCGCCTCCGGACCGAGCTCCCTCCAGGCTCGCGCGTCGGGCAGGTCGCGCCTCCGGAACCCCCTCGAGGCTCGCGCGTCGGGCAGGTCGCGCCTCCGGGCCGAGCTCCCTCGAGGCTCGCTTACGATTCGGGCGCGAACGCTCCTCGGGTCGCAGTTATCCACAGCGCAGGGTCTGCGTGCCACGGTGAGACGTCACTAGTGGCCCCCTCAGTGACCGGAAACCGGGCTGAGGGGGCCACAATGGACCGTTCAACCGTTCAATGCGCGCCGCGCGCGGGAGCGGAGGCCGCGCTAGCGGAGGCCGCGGAAGCGGAAGCCGCGGCAGCGGACGCCGAACCCGCAGCCCCGCGCAACCCCGCCGGCTCGTAGCGCGTCAGCGGCACGGTCGCCGCGACGAGCGCCCGCAGCGTCTCGAGGTCCCCCTCGATGAATCCGACCGCCCGCGCCTGCACCAGCGCGTTTCCGATCGCGGTCGCCTCGACGGGGCCCGCCACCACGGGCACCCCGGCGCGGTCGGCCGTCGCCTGGCACAGCAGCGCGTTGCGCGATCCGCCGCCGACGATGTTGATCGTCTCGACCGGCACCCCGGTGAGCTCGGCCGCCTGGCGCACCGTGCGGGCGAAGGCCTCCGCGAGGCTCTCGATGATGACCCGGACCATCCCGGCGGGGCTCGCCGGAGCGCGGAGGCCTCGCTCGGCGAACCACCCGGCGATGCGGCCCGGGAGGTCGCCGGGCGCCAGGAAGCGCGGGTCGTCGGCGTCGAACAGGTCGGCCGGGCGGGGCAGCGCCGCCGCCTCGGTCAGCAGCGACTCGAGGGTGACGGGCAGGCCCCTCCGCTGCCACTCCCGCAGCGACTCGCTGAGCAGCCAGAGCCCCATGACATTGTGGAGGTACCGGACACGCCCGTCGACGCCGCCCTCGTTCGTGAAGTTGGCGGCACGACCCGCGTCGCTGACGACGCGGTGCTCGAGCTCGACGCCGACGAGGCCCCACGTTCCGCACGAGATGTAGGCGGCGCGGGTCGGGTCCATCGGCACCGCGACGACGGCCGAGGCGGTGTCGTGCGAGCCGACCGCGGTGACCACCGGACCGTCCCCGTCGAATCCGAGATCGAGCGAGGGCAGCAGACGCCCGACCCCCGTGCCGGCGTCGACGAGCGGCGGGAACAGGTCCCGGCGCAGGCCGAGCCGCTCGATGAGCCGGTCGTTCCAGCGTCCGTCCGCGGCGAGCAGGGCGGTGGTGGAGGCGTTGGTCCGCTCGGCGACGCGCTCCCCGGTCAGCCAGTAGGTCAGCAGGTCCGGGATCAGCAGGAAGCCGTCCGAGCGGTCGAGGTCGCCCGAGTCGCGGTCGACGGCCAGCTGGTAGACCGAGTTGAACGGCAGGAACTGCAGGCCGCCCTCGCGGTACAGCTCCTCCGGCGGCACGGCGCCGTGCACGAGCGAGACTCCCCGCTCGGTGCGCTCGTCGCGGTAATGGTACGGCTCGCCGACGAGCCGTCCGCCGGCGAGGAGGCTGTAGTCGACCGCCCACGAATCCACCCCGATGGAGGCGAGCCCCGGCTCGGACCGCGCGACAGCGGCGAGCCCGTCGAGGACGTGCCCGAACAGCCCGGTCACGTTCCAGTGCAGGGCGGCGCGGTCTCCCTCCCACAGCCGCACGGGCGTGTTCGCGAAGCGCGCCGCCTCGGTGAGCTCGAGCGTGCGCGCGCCGACCCGGGCGTGCATGACCCGTCCGCTGGTCGCGCCGAGGTCGACGGCCGCGACCGAGCCGGCGCGCGACCCGGTCATCGCAGGAACGCCGCCGCGACGCCCGCATCGACGGGGATGTGGAGCCCGGTGGTGTGGTCGAGGTCGCTGGAGCAGAGCACGAAGACCGCGTTCGCCACGTGCTCGGGGAGCACCTCCCGCTTGAGCAGGGTGCGCTGGGCGTAGTACTTGCCCAGCTCCTCCTCGGGCACCCCGTAGACCGCGGCGCGCTTGGCGCCCCAGCCGCCGGCGAAGATGCCGGAGCCGCGGACCACACCGTCGGGGTTGATGCCGTTGACGCGGATGCCGTGGTCGCCGAGCTCCGCCGCGAGGAGGCGCACCTGGTGAGCCTGGTCCGCCTTCGTCGCCGAGTAGGCGATGTTGTTCGGCCCGGCGAAGATCGAGTTCTTGGACGAGATGTAGACGATGTCGCCGCCGAGCTTCTGGTCGATGAGGACCTTCGCCGCCGCGCGCGAGACGAGGAATGAGCCCTTCGCCATGACGTCGTGCTGGAGGTCCCAGTCGGCCGTGGTCGTCTCGAGCAGGGGCTTGGAGATCGACAGACCCGCGTTGTTCACGACGAGGTCGAGACCGCCGAAGGCGAGGAGGGCGTCGCGGATGGCTCCGTCGATCGCCTTCTCGTCGGTCACGTTCGCTGCGACGCCGAGCGCGACGTCCCGGTTGCCGATCTCGGCCGCCGCAGCCTGCGCCTTCTCGAGGTCGAGGTCGGCGATGACGACGCAGGCGCCCTCGGCCGCAAGACGCGTCGCGATCGCCTTGCCGATGCCGGAGGCGGCGCCGGTGACGAGCGCGATCCGCCCCGCGAGGGGCTTCGGCTTGGGCATCCGCTGGAGCTTCGCCTCCTCGAGCGCCCAGTACTCGATCCGGAACTTCTCCGCCTCGTCGATCGGCGCGTACGACGACAGCGCCTCGGCGCCGCGCATCACGTTGATGGCGTTGACGTAGAACTCCCCTGCGACCCGGGCGGTCTGCTTGTCCTTGCCGTAGGAGAACATGCCCACGCCCGGGATGAGGATGATCGCCGGATCGGCTCCGCGGATCGCAGGAGAGTCGGGGGTCGCGTGCCGGTCGTAGTAGGCCTGGTAGTCGGCGCGGTACTGCTCGTGCAGCTCCTCCAGCCGCGCGACCGAGTCCTCGATGGAGGCGCCGGCCGGCAGATCGAGGACGAGCGGCTTCACCTTCGTGCGGAGGAAGTGGTCCGGGCAGGACGTGCCGAGCGCCGCCAGGCGCGGGTGCTCGGACCGCGCGAGGAAGTCGAGCACCGCCTCCGAGTCGGTGAAGTGCCCCACCTGCACCCGGTCGGTGGAGGCGATGGCCCGCAGGTGCGGTGCCAGCGCAGCGGCCTTGGCCCGGCGCTCCGCCTCCGGCAGGGCCTCGTAACCGGGCAGGACGGTTCCGAACGGGTCGGGGCGCCCGTGCTCGGCGATGTAGTCTGCCGCGGTCTTGATGATCCAGAGCGAGTTGGCCTCGGCCTCCTCGGAGGTGTCGCCCCAGGCGGTGATGCCGTGACCGCCGAGGATCGTGCCGATCGCCTCCGGGTTCGCCGCTTTGATCGCCGCGATGTCGAGCCCGAGCTGGAACCCGGGCCGGCGCCAGGGCACCCAGACGACCCTGCCGCCGAAGATCTTCTCGGTCAGCGTCTCGCCGTCGGCCGCGGTCGCGATCGCGATCCCCGAGTCGGGATGCAGGTGGTCGACGTGAGCGGCGTCGACCAGGCCGTGCATGGCCGTGTCGATCGACGGGGCCGCGCCTCCCTTGCCGTGCAGCGTGTAGTCGAAGGCCGCGACCATCTCGTCCTCGCGCTCGACGCCCGGGTAGACGTGCTTCAGGGCCCGCAGCCGGTCCAGGCGGAGCACGGCCAGACCGGCCTCGGTCAGCGTGCCGAGGTCGCCGCCCGAGCCCTTCACCCAGAGCAGCTCGACCGGCTCACCCGTCACCGGGTCGGTCTCCGTGCCTTTGGCGGAGGTGTTCCCGCCGGCGTAGTTCGTGTTCACCGGGTCGGCGCCGAGGCGGTTCGAGCGGGCCAGCAGGGCCGCAACAGTCTCGTTCGTCATGCTGGTCACGCCCCCCATCCGGCCTGGGTCCCGCCCACGCGCTCGGACTCGATCTTCTCCTGGTAGCCCGACGCCTTGTAGGCGGCCATCGGATCGGCCGGCAGGCCGCGCGACTCGCGGTAGGCCGCGAGGTCGCCGCGGACGTCGGTGTTGAACGCGTCCATGAAGACGGCGTGGGCGGCGAGCACGTCGTGCTCGCGCTGA
>NZ_VMSF01000003.1 GCF_009765225.1 Leifsonia sp. AG29
CTGCGGCTCGGCAAGCTCGGCTCGTTCGACTTCAACAGCCGGTTCTACGCCGACGACGACCTGATCGTGGGCGCGGCGGACCCGTTCCAGCTGTTCCGCATCGTGTACGAGGTGATCCAGGGCGGCGGGTACGGCAACGCGGACGTCGCGTTCATGCTCGACCAGTGCCACAACCTGGAGGCGAAGATCCCGGGTCAGATCCGCTCGGTCCTCAACGTCCAGGAGGCGACCGCCAAGGCCCTCCTCGTCGACACGGAGGCGCTCGCGGCGGCTCAGCGCGAGCACGACGTGCTCGCCGCCCACGCCGTCTTCATGGACGCGTTCAACACCGACGTCCGCGGCGACCTCGCGGCCTACCGCGAGTCGCGCGG